>NZ_JHZZ01000001.1:3987500-3996527 GCF_000687935.1 Polaribacter sp. Hel_I_88
TCGAATTAAACCACATGCTCCACCGCTTGTGCGGGCCCCCGTCAATTCCTTTGAGTTTCAGTCTTGCGACCGTACTCCCCAGGTGGGATACTTATCACTTTCGCTTAGTCACTGAGCTTATGCCCAACAACTAGTATCCATCGTTTACGGCGTGGACTACCAGGGTATCTAATCCTGTTCGCTCCCCACGCTTTCGTCCATGAGCGTCAGTACATACGTAGTAGACTGCCTTCGCAATCGGTATTCTGTGTAATATCTATGCATTTCACCGCTACACTACACATTCTATCTACTTCCATATGACTCAAGTCAACCAGTATCAAAGGCAGTTCCATAGTTAAGCTATGGGATTTCACCTCTGACTTAATTGACCGCCTGCGGACCCTTTAAACCCAATGATTCCGGATAACGCTCGGACCCTCCGTATTACCGCGGCTGCTGGCACGGAGTTAGCCGGTCCTTATTCTTACAGTACCGTCAAGCTGGTATACATACCAGTGTTTCTTCCTGTATAAAAGCAGTTTACAACCCATAGGGCAGTCTTCCTGCACGCGGCATGGCTGGGTCAGAGTTACCTCCATTGCCCAATATTCCTCACTGCTGCCTCCCGTAGGAGTCTGGTCCGTGTCTCAGTACCAGTGTGGGGATCTCCCTCTCAGGACCCCTACCTATCGTCGCCATGGTAAGCCGTTACCTTACCATCTAGCTAATAGGACGCATAGTCATCTTTTACCGATAAATCTTTAATTAAGTCTCGATGCCAAGTCTCAATACTATGGGATATTAATCTTCATTTCTAAAGGCTATCCCCCTGTAAAAGGTAGATTCTATACGCGTTACGCACCCGTGCGCCGGTCGTCATCTGTGCAAGCACAATGTTACCCCTCGACTTGCATGTGTTAAGCCTGCCGCTAGCGTTCATCCTGAGCCAGGATCAAACTCTTCATTGTATATCTTTAATAATATGAATGAATAAGTTTCAAAAGAATTTGTCTAATTAATTAAACATGGTTATTCTACTCTTTATTTACGCTGTCAATTTCAATATTTTCAATGAACTTCTTAAATTCCGCAATCTTGTCGTTAAACAATCTCTATAAAACCTAAATCTGTAGAAACAATAGAATCGAACTATTTAATAATTTGTAAAACTTAAAAAATCTTACTATTACTATTCCAAAACCTCTCTGAACTTTTTTTGCTATTTCTGTTAGCGGGTGCAAATCTAAAACTTATTTTTAATCTGACAAATAAAAAATAACTTTTTTTCTATTTCTTTTTTTACCCCTTAAACAACTGACCTTACACCGAAAATTTCGGACTGCAAAGATACAACCATTTATATTTATCAACCTAATTAAAATTAATTATTTTTTTTAAAATTTTACCAAATTCTAAAAACAATAACCAACACCAATACAAAGCCAATAACAGAAACCTCAAAGAACTTAAACTAACCAAATCTCCGTTAGCGGGTGCAAATATACAACTCAATCACACATACACAACTATTATCTTAATTTCTTTTAAACTTTTTTTATCAACTCAAAATAAAACACTGAAAACACGATAATTATAAACTAAAAAAAATTAAAAACAACAATTAGTATTTAAAACAAAATTCAAGTGGAACTCTATTTATGTTTATTCTGTGCTAACAGAGAAGTATTATCTAGTGCCTGTAAAAATTATCTAAACCTGTGTTAGGGATTGAAGCAGTTGTTTGAGCTCTTTTTTATAGTTACCTCATTAATCAACAATGCTAACTTAATTCAACCCGATTTTAAAAAAAATAATGATTTATAATTAAAAACATAAAAAAAACGAGTGCCTTTCGACTTCGCTCAAGATAAACTCAAAGCCCGACCACGCCTTTTTGCGGGGTAACACCCAAAAAATATTAATTATTACTCTTCTTTTTCATTTTAGCAAACATAATTTTATAATCCTCAACATCTATCTCTGCTTTTTTAGCTGAAATAACTTTTATAAAATCAAAATTAAGTTTCGAAGGTTGACTCTTTAAAACTTGATCTCTAAAAGCACGTTGCAAAATATCTTCGATTAAATAATCTTCGTTTACAGTTTCTGGAAGATATTCATCTTTTAAAGACAAACTGAAAAGATTGGCTGTTGTGTTGTACCAAAAGGCTTTCCAACCACTTCTGAGTCCTTTTATATTATCGAAAGCAGTGTTGCCTGTTTGACGATGAATTAATTTAATTAAAATTCGACCTTCTGTTTTGGTCATTTTTTTTATTTGATCTGTGAATTCACCCTCAATATATCTTTGAATTAGTCTCGTATATTTTCTCTTTTTACTTTTAGATTCGATTCTATCTAACCTCGCATTTAAAGAATCTAACCTTTCTGAAGCTAATTTTGCGTAAGGATATGCTTTAAAAACTTTTCTGCGAAACCACAAATAATAACGAATATCGTCTCTAGATTTAAACTTTTGCTTTGGCAGTAATGTAAATTCATTCAACTTAATGGTGATACTGTCTCCTGGTTTTACAAAAATATAATCGTCGAAATTTTTAGGCAATGAATCTAGCTCTTCTTTTTTTTGCGAAAAAGAAATCATTGAAATTAGACCTATATATATGTAGAATAGTTTTTTCAAATTTTTGCGTGTTTTCAATCTAAAAATTCTAAAAAAGAAATTTACATCGAATTTAAACTCATTTTATTATTTGTATTTAAGTTACTCAAAAAGGTTGCCAAAGTTTTTTAACTAATTTTATCAATAAAATCTTGTTCGGAAATAATAATAACACCCAAATCTTGTGCTTTTGTTAATTTTGATGGGCCCATATTATCGCCAGCAACAATAAAATTGGTTTTTTTAGAGATAGATGAACTTACTTTACCTCCATTATCTTCAATTGCTTTTTTGAGTTCGTTTCTAGACATTTGATGAAAAACGCCAGAAACCACAAATATTTGTCCTTCTAATTTATTTGTTTGATTTTCTAAACTTTCCGCTGAAACCTGTAATTGAACTCCAACTTCTTTTAAACGATTAATTAAATTTCTATTTCCTTCATTAGATGAAAACTCAATAATGCTTTGTGCAATTCTATCGCCAATTTCATCAACATTAATTAATTCTTCAAATGTTGCTTGCATTAAATTGTTAATCGATTTAAAATGTTTTGCTAATTTTTTAGCGACAGTTTCTCCAACAAAACGAATTCCGAGTGCAAAAAGTACTTTTTCAAATGGGATTTCTTTTGATTTTTCGATTCCTGAAATCATATTTTGCGCAGATTTCTCTGCCATTCTTTCTAAAGGAATTACTTGGGCAACATTTAAATCATATAAATCAGCATAATTTTGAATTAAACCTTCTTTACGCAATAAATCTACAGTTTCACCTCCTAAACCATCAATATCCATAGCTTTTCTGCTGATAAAATGCTGAATTCTTCCTGTAATTTGAGGAGCGCAACCAAATTCGTTTGGACAATAATGCTTTGCATCACCTACAGTTCTTACCAGTTCTGTGTTACATTCAGGGCAATGTGTTGCATAAACTGTTGGTGTAGAATTTACTGGACGTTTTGTAAGATCAACAGCAATAATTTTTGGAATAATTTCACCACCTTTTTCTACAAAAACCGTATCATTTTCACGAATATCTAGTTTTTCAATTTGATCTGCATTGTGCAAAGACGCACGTTTTACAGTGGTTCCTGCCAATTGCACAGGTTCTAAATTTGCAACTGGCGTAATTGCACCTGTTCTACCAACTTGATAGGTAATTTCATTTAAAATTGTAGAAACTTGTTCAGCTGCAAACTTATAAGCAATTGCCCATCTTGGAGCTTTAGAGGTATAGCCTAATTCTTCTTGTTGCTGTAAATTATTTACTTTGATAACAATTCCATCAGTTTCGTAAGGTAAAGTATGACGTTTTGTATCCCAATGATTCACAAAATCAAAAACTTCATCAATATTTTTGGCTAAAACAATTGTTTTTGGCACTTTAAAACCAACTTTTCTAGCATTTTCTAAACTTTCAAAATGGGTTTTGTATTTTCTTTCTGATGTTACTACTTGATATAATAAACAATCTAAAGGTCGTTTTGCAACTTCAGAACTGTCTTGCAATTTTAAACTTCCACTGGCTGTGTTTCTTGGGTTTCTGTATTCTTCCTCATCATTTGCTACTCGTTCTTCATTCATTTTGATAAAACCTTCTAAAGGTAAAATGATTTCTCCACGCATTTCAAAATCTTTTACAAAGTCTTTTTTAATGGATAAAGGAATTGAGAGAATTGTTTTTACATTATTCGTAACCTCATCTCCTTGAAAACCATCTCCTCTTGTAACTGCTTTTATAAATTGACCATTTTCATACGTTAGGTTTATTGATGCACCATCAAACTTTAACTCACAGGTATATTCAATTTCTGAAGTGCCCAACATTTTTTGGATCCTCTTTTCCCAATCCAATAAATCGTCTTTTGAATACGAATTATCTAAAGAATACATTCTATTTTGATGCACAACAGTATTAAAGTTTTTGGTGATGCTACCTCCTACTCTTTGTGTTGGTGAATTTACATCGAAAAAAATAGGATTTTCTTTTTCTAATTTTTCCAATTCTTTGAGTTTTATATCAAAATCGAAATCAGAAATTGTGGCATTATCTAATACATAATAATTATAGTTATGTGTATCTAACTCTGCCCTTAATGCATCTATTCTTTTTTTAATATCCATGTATGCTTAGTATCAATTATTCATAAAAATTACGTTCAAAAATAACACAATAATTACACTTTTTAGGCTAAATAAAAAAATGATTTAAATTACTCAAAACCTTATGTAACAAAGGTTACATATAGCTTTTACATGATATTTATCATAAAATACCACTCCTAATCTTACTAGTTTTGGTGTATAAATTAATCACAATGAAAAACTTAGTTATTTTAGGTGCAGGAACAGCAGGAACAATGATGGCGAATCATATGGTTTCTAAGTTACCCAAAAAAGAATGGAAAATAAGCATCATAGATCAATACAAAACACATTACTATCAACCTGGTTTTCTTTTTTTACCTTTTGATACTTATACTGAAGATCAAGTTAAAAAAGTAGGCAAAAAATTTATTCCTAAAGGTGTAGCATATCATCAACAAAAAATCGAAAAAATTGATGCAGAAAACAATTTGGTGGTATTAGAAAACGAAGTTCTTACGTATGATTTACTAATAATCGCAACAGGTTCTAAAATTGCGCCTCAAGAAGTCCTTTAGATTAGCAAAGTATAATTATTGCATTTAATTCATATATTTAGAACACTAAAGAATTGTTACTTTTTTAATGAAAAAGAATGGAGTGAACTTGTCAAAAGTCCAGATTAATAAGATCTATACTTCGTATTAGTCTCCATTCTTTTATTACCGATTACAAAGGACCAAATAGAATTTCAGCTTCGCCCTTTTAAAGGTTTTAGTCAACGTAATCATCTTTTACTAACACAAACAAAATTATGAAAATTAAACAAACTATTGGTATTGACATTAGCAAATTAACTTTTGATGTCCGTATTCACAGTAACCAGTGTTATCAATCATTTGAAAACAACTCAAAAGGATTTAAAGCACTTGTAAAATGGGTCGAAAAAACAACCCAATTTCTAAAGAGCAAACTTTATTTGTTTTAGAACATACAGGTATTTATTCTGAAGAAATCTCATTATTTTTTGATATAAATAACTTTTATTTTGCACTAATTCCAGGTTTAGAAATAAAGAAATCCCTTGGTATTTCTAGAGGAAAAGATGATAAAGTAGATGCCACAAAAATAGCACTTTATGGGTATCGATTAAGAGATGAAATTAAACCTTATAAACTTCCATCAAAAAACATTCATCAACTAAAACGCTTATTAACATTAAGAGAAAGGCTAGTAAAACAAAATGCTGGTTATAAAGCAACACTTAAAGAACAAAAAAGAATTTATACTAGAAAAGAGAATCAACTTCTTATAGAAACCCAAGAGAAAATGATAAAATATTTTACCAAACAAATTAAGAATATTGAGGCTGAAATGAACGTAATAATTAAGGCTAATGAACAACTTAAAAACAATGTAAACTAATTGTGAGTATCAAAGGAGTGGGTAGTCAGACAGCTTTATTTATGATTGTAACAACAAACGGATTTACAAAGTTTGCTTCTTGGAGAAAGTTTGCTTCTTATTGTGGAATTGCACCTTTCCCTAATACCTCTGGAACAAGTATTAGAGGAAGAACTAAAGTGAGTAATCTTGCTAACAAAAAATAAAAAGCCTCTTTGATATGTGTGCAAAATCAGCAATACAAAATAACCCAGAAATGAAAATATTTTACCATAGAAGACTCGAACAAGGAAAAAATAAAATGAGCACAATTAACATCATAAGAATAAACTATTATCACGAATTTTTGCTACTATAAAAAGACAAACTCCTTATGTAGATGTATTAAAATATGCTGCGTAAATAAATCAAAATATATTTGGTAAAGTCATAGAATACGAAGGATGCATAGCAAAGAATGGCATAAATCGATTTTTGATTTTTATACCTATGAAGGTGCTTTGGCTTTAAGAAATAAATTACGCACTTTTAAAAAAGGCAAATTGGTAGTACATATTACAGAAATGCCTATAAAATGCCCAGTTGCTCTTTAGAATTTGCTTTTTTAGCTGATGATTATTTTCAAAAAAAAGGCATTAGAGACAAGGTTGATATTACTTATGTAACTCCTTTAAGTGGTGCTTTTACTAAAGAATTTACATCTAAAACTTTAGGTTATTTACTAGAAGATAAAAACATAAAAATAGTTACTGATTTTGCGATTGAAAAAGTTGATTTTGAAAACAATAAAATTATTGATTATGCTGATACTGAAGTAGATTATGATTTATTAGTGACTGTACCTACAAATATGGGTGATGAAGTTATAGAAAAATCTGATTTAGGAGACGATTTAAATTTTGTTCCAACACATCCAAACACGTTACAATCTTTAGCGCACGAAAATATTTTTTGTTATTGGTGATGCCCAAATGTACCTGCATCAAAAGCAGGTTCTGTTGCCCATTTTCAAGCAGAAACATTAACAGATAACATTTTATTATATCTAGAAAACAAACCTCTTAAAGAAGAATTGATGGCCATGCAAACTGTTTTATAGAAACTGGTAAAACAAAGCTTTGTTAATAGACTTTAACTACAAGCAAGAACCAGTTACAGCACATTTCCTATTGCTGGCATTGGTCCTCTAAACTTTTAAAAGAAAGTGTGTTTAATCACTGGGGAAAATTAGCTTTTAGATGGATTTATTGGAACGTTTTATTAAAAGGAATTCCAATTCCATTTGTATCTAGAAATATGAAAACAGCAGGAAAAATATTAACAATTAAAACCATAAAATGATAAAAAACAATAAAACAAGTTGACATTAAAGTTAACGACGAAGGATATTTAACAGATTTTTCTCAATGGAACAAAGAAATTGGTGCAGAAATAGCCAAAGAACATGATATTGAAATGACAGAAAAACATTGGGAGGTAATTGCGTATTTGCAAGAACAAGTTGCCAATAATAATGCTTTGTCAATTCGAGGAATTAAAAAAAGTGGTGTTGTAGATATTAAACAATTCTACGCTCTTTTTCCTGGAGGTCCTTTAAAAGTCTCTACAAAAATAGCAGGCGTTCCAAAACCAAAAAGTTGTATCTAAAAAATAGAAATCATGGGAAAAACAAAAGTTAGAAAAATGCTTTTTATACTGTCAAAAGCAACAATAGAAAATGTATATGCAGCCTTTATTATGCAAATGGAGCTAGAATGGAGGGTATAGAATCAGAATCTTTTTTACTTTTTTGGTTTAGAAGCCATTCAAAAGAAAAAACTAGAACATTTGCGGTAGCAACCGTAGGTAATCCTGCAATGCACATTCCTACAATGTTAGGTGGTCTGCCAGGCATGGAAGCTTTAGCAACCAAAATGATGAAAAAAGAAATGGAAAAATTAGATATGCCTCCTGTTGGTGAATTTTTAGAAATTTTATCTGATTCTGGTTGTAAGCTTTGGGCTTGTAAACTCGCTGTTGACATGTTTCATCTAAAAAAAGAAGATTTAATTGATGAAATTGAAGACATCATTACCATTGGCGATTTTTATGCAAGAGCAGACCAAGACAATACTCATTTATTATTTATTTAATACCCCTTTAGGTTGTTAAAAACAAAATAGGAAACTATTTTGTTCCTTTTTTTATGCCTTTTATTGATGCGACATTTTCTGTTCTTCAAAATAAATATTTGTTTTTCAATTTAAAAAATGTATATTTCTTTTAAATAAAAGATGACTTATAAATGAAATATACTATAAAAATACATAAAATTTCTGCAGTTGATGAACTTGAAAACTCTTGGAGTATTGAAGACTACAAAGAACTTTTAGACAGGTTTGAGCTGCCAAATGTAGAAAGTACGGATAGCAAAGAGTTAAGAGAATTACTTTTTATGGCAATTGCAGATAAAGACCCAAGTGAAGCTGCCAGAATTGTGTTAGATTATAAATTATCTGACGAAATGAACGAGCATCAAATAGATTCTGTTTCTTATGAAATGTTGGTTGATAAAATTTCTGAAGAATACCCAAGAATTGGTTTGCATAAAAGATTATTTTGTGTGAATCAGTTGCTATACAAAGCTTTTAATGGAAAATTTCAACTGCAAAAGCTACAATTGTCGATTTTGAAATTACTCCAAAAAGAAATGCGCAAGAAGAAATTACCAAAGAAATTGCTTTAAAATGTTTTGCTCAAAATTTAGATAGCCACAATGTAATTATTAGATTATTTGGCAAACAATTAAATGGCGAAGAAGAATTTGAGGAAGCCAATGACATTATTTGGGATATTTAAAAACAGAAACTGGCTACAGACTTATTACTTCTGAATATTTATGAGTAAAGAAGAGTTTATCAATAAAGAATTTGATTGCGAAATTGAGTTTTT